>NZ_CBDCGN010000001.1:0-39652 GCF_965216805.1 Panacagrimonas sp. | reverse complement strand
TGTAGCTGAAGGTGTCGACGCCGCTGGTGCCCGGATTGGGGGTGTAGGTAATGGTGCCGTTGGGATTGAGCACGACCGTACCGTCGGTCGCGGGGCCGACGCCGGTGACGGTGAGGGTGTCACCGTCGACGTCGGTGTCGTTGTCCAGCACGGTCACGGTCACAGGCTGACCGGGATTGGTGCGCGCAAGGTCGTCCACCGCATTGGGCGGATCGTTGACCGGCAGCACGGTGACAGTAACGGTGGCGGTGTCGGTGCCGCCGTTACCGTCGCTGATGGCGTACTGGAAGCTGTCCGTTCCGTTGAAGTTGGGATTGGGGGTGTAGGTGACGGTGCCGTTGGGATTGAGCACCACCGTTCCGTTGCTGCCCTGGGAAACGGCAGTGACGGTGAGCGGGTCGTTCTCGGGATCGGTGTCGTTGCCCAATACGGGCACGATGACTGCGGTGTCCTCGTTGGTCTGCACCGTGTCGTTGACCGCATCGGGCCGCGTGTTGACGGGCGGCGGCGGCTCATCGACGTTGATGGTGACGGTGGCGGTATCGGTTCCGCCCTGACCATCACTGATGGTGTAGGTGAAGCTGTCTTCCTGCACCGGGCCCGGGTTGGGGGTGTAGGTGACGGTGCCGTTCGGGTTGATGGTGACGGTGCCGTTGCTGCCCTGGGTGACGCCGGTAACGGTGAGCGGATCGTTTTCAGGATCAGAGTCGTTGCCGAGCACCTGGATGATGACGGGCGCATTGGTGGCGATGGTGACGCTGTCGTTGACCGCGTCCGGCGCGGTGTTATCCGGCGGGGGCGGAGGCGGGTCGATGACCTCATTGACCGTCACGGTCACCGTGGCGGTATCGGTTCCGCCCTGTCCGTCGCTGATGGTGTAGGTGAAGCTGTCGTTGCCGCTGGTCCCCGGGTTGGGGGTGTAAGTGACCGTGCCATCAGGGTTAATGGTGACAACTCCATTGCTGCCCTGGGTGACACCGGTGAGCGTCAAGGGATTGCCATCAGGATCTGTGTCATTACCCAGCACGGCGATGGTGACGGGCTCGCCTTCGTCGGTTACGGCACTGTCGTCTACCGCATCCGGCGGATTGTTGACCGGCGGGGGCACGACCACTTCGTTGACCGTGACGTTCACGGTGGCAGTGGCGGTGCCGCCCTGCCCATCACTGATGGTGTAGGTGAAACTGTCGTCACCATTCGCCCCGGCGTTGGGCGTATAGGTAACCGTGCCATCGCCGTTGATGGTGACGGTGCCGTTGCTGCCCTGGCTCACGCCGGTGATGGTCAGAGGATCGCTGTCGCTATCGGAATCGTTGCCCAGCACGGCAATGACCACCGCCTGATCCTGATTGGTCACGGCGGCGTCGGCCACGGCGACGGGCGGAACGTTCTGCGGTGGCGGGGGCGGAGGGGGCGGCGTTTCGGTATCGCCAGTGTCTTCGGTCAACGAAGACGGGGTGAAGCCCTCGAAAGCGGGCGGCGAGGTAGTGACGCCGGCCGTGGTGTCCAGCGTTTGCGGATCGATGTTTTCGACCACCCGCAGCAGTCGGACGAAGGTGTGTCCTTCTTCCGCACCCGCGCTCGCAGGGCCAGCGGCGGTCGGCTCCAGCACAGTGTTCAAGTCACCGTCACCGAAGATGGCCTGGGTGATCTGGTCAACGCTTGAAATCTGCCCTTCGTCCGGCCCCGGATATTCGGTACTGGAAAGTTCAGCCGTCATGGCGACGGTCTGGCCGGGGCTCAATGCAAGCTGGCCACCGTCGGCGAGCAGCAGCGTCACCTTTCCATTGCCCGAGGGCAGCGCCGTATCGCCTTCGCGCACATGATCCCCGACCATCAGGTCGCGGATGCCACCATCCGCCGAGCGCACCTGAACCAAGCCCTGAATCGTCTGAACCTTGCCAATGATGTCGCCAGCCATTTGAGTCTCCACGTGCGCAACCGGATGGTGCGTCTGATACGTGCGCTCAAATTACTGCGGCCGGCAAGGTCCGACCATTGGACCGAGGTCCAGTATGCAGCTCAGGGGATAGGCTATTCGCCGCTGGCGGGGCGGCGGAGCAGCAGGACCAGTTGCAGGCGGTCACGCACGTCCAGCTTGTCGAAGATCGCACCCATATGCGCCTTGACGGTCCGCGGGGTGATGTTCAGGCGCCGCGCGATTTCCTTGTTCGACGCGCCCTCGGCCACCTGCAGTGCGACGTCCCGCTCTCTGGGCGTCAGGCTGTCCAGCACCGCTGGGTTCCCGGGCATTGCGACGGTCACGCGCGCGATGGCGGCGGCAGTGCGCGCCATCAGCTCCGCGCCCAGCCACAGGCCGCCATGGGTTACCACCAGCGCGACCTGGTTCAACATCGGTGCCGAGGCCAGCGCGTGGCAGTAACCGCGAACACCCAGCTCGAATGCGGCAATACCCTCTTCGGGCGCGGGATTCAGCGACAGCGCCACCAATACCAGGTCGGCGCGCCGCGCCTTGAGCGACGCAATCCAGTCCAGCCGGGTGGCGTCCACCCACACGACCGCTGTTTGCTCTGCTTGGCGCGCCGCATGCTCCGGATCGGCCACGACCGCGACATCGCCGAAGACCTCTGACCAGGATCGACCCCAAGCAGCGTCAGGGCCCAGCACGACATGCGCGCTCATCGCTCCCTCAGCGCGTTGGATTGCGCCCGCAGGACGGGCTTGAGCAGATAGGCCAGAACCGTCTTTTCGCCGGTGATGATGTCCACCTCCGCCACCATGCCGGGAATGATGGGCAGGTCATCGCCAAGCGTTGATCGGTGCGTACGCACCCGAACGACGTAGTAGGCGCGATCTTTCTCGTCGATCACGGTGTCGGCCCCGATCTGGTCGACCTCGCCCTCCAGGCCGCCGTAGATGGCGAAGTCATAGGCGGTGAACTTGACCATGGCCGCTTGTCCGGGCGAGAGGAACGCGATATCCCGCGGCGAAATACGCGTCTCCAGCAGCAAGACATCATCCAACGGCACAATTTCAACGAGGTCCTGCCCCGGCTGTACGGCACCGCCCAGCGTATTGACCAGCAGCCGCTTGACCGTTCCACGCACCGGCGAGCGGACCTCCGCCTTGTTGACCCGATCCGTCAGGGTGTCGCTGGATTCAAGCAAACTATTGAGTTTGGCCATGGTTTCCGATAATTCGGCACGCCACCGGTTGCGCGCGCTCAGGGTGTATTCCTCCACCTTGCGTAGCGATTCGGCCAGGGCCGAGCGCGAAACCTGGATCTGGGTACTGGCCAGATTGCGTTCGCCGGTCAGAGCCGAGACCTCGCGCTCCAGGCGCAGCACTTCGACTTCCGAAACGGCACCGCTGGCAACCAGCGGCTTGGTGACCTCCAGTTCCCGAGTCGCCAGGCTCAAGCCGCGGGTGGCTTGTTCAAGCTTGCCGGTGGCGCCCTCGATCTCGCGGCGACGCTGTTCGACTTGTTGAAGTGCGATGGCAATTCCCGCCTGCACTTCATCACGACTGGACTCGTGCAAGGCCATTTCACGAGCAACGATCTCCGGGGCCTCGGCGGCCTCCTCAATCGGCGGCACGAAGGGGGTATCTGCCGTCAGTGCCTCCAGGCGTGCCGCCCTGATCCTGAGGGCGAGGTACTGCGAGCGGTTGTCGCGCAGCGCGGACTCGAAACGGGTGGGGTCGATACTGAGCAGCAGTTCGCCCTTGGCCACCTGCTGTCCGGCGCGGACCAGAATCTGCCCCACCACGCCGCCATCCACGGACTGCACGATCTGCAGTTGTGTGGAGGGGATGACCCGCCCCTCTCCTTTGGTTACTTCATCAATCTTGGCCAACGCAGCCCAGATGACCAGCACCACCAGCGTCAATCCGGTCCACCGAATCAAGGCGCGTGCGCGCAGGGGTTCCTGCTGCAAGCGCGCCCAGTCCGCGTCTGCACCCCAGCCCGCATTGGCGTCCGGCGGCAGCGGCACCCATTCGCGCAGTCGCCGCTCGATCCAGCCGGGTTGCTTGGTCTCTTTGTCGGTGGGTTGGGTCATGCCTAAGCCTTTTCGATCTGCCCGCTGCGCAGCGCGGCGACCACCCGGTCCTTGGGCCCATCGGCGACGATGCGTCCGGAGTCGATCACGATCAGCCGGTCCACCAGTTCGAGCAGCGCCGTGCGGTGGGTCACGATGACCACCGTACGCCCGGGCACAAATTTCCCCAGGCGCTGCCTGACCGCTTCCTCCGTGCTGTGGTCCATGGAGCCAGTCGGCTCGTCCAGCAACAGGATCGGCGGCTCGCCCAGCACGGCGCGGGCCAGCCCAATGCCTTGCCGCTGGCCGCCTGAAAGGGTTTCGCCGCGCTCTCCCACCAGCATGTCGAATCCGCGAGGATGTCCGTTCACGAAATCCGTCAAGGCGGCAACTTCAATCGCGCGCACCAGGGCCTGATCGTCCGCCAGCGGCATCCGCATTCGCAGATTTTCCCGCAGCGTCCCGTAGAACAGCGTGACGTCCTGAGACGCATACCCGATGCTGCGGCGCAGTTCAGACGGATCGAGTTGGCGAAGGTCGATTCCGTCGACTTGCACCGCGCCCTGATCGGGCTGATACAGACCCAGAATGAGCTTGTGCAGAGTGGTCTTTCCGGAACCAACCCGGCCGAGGATGCCCACCCTCTCTCCCGCAGCGATGTTGAAGCTGACGCCGCGTAGCGCGGCTTGCTCCTGCCCGGGGTAGGTGAACGAGACGTCCTTGAAGGCGATAGACCCGCTAATTGCGGGCCGGCTTACAAAGCCCGAATTATCCGGCCGCTCGATATCTCGATTCATGATCTGATCGAGCGAGTCCAACGCGGTGCGTGCGTTGTGATACTGCATCATCAGTCCGGCGGCCTGTCCAAGTGGGCCCATGATGCGCCCGGACAGGAAGGTGGCCGCGATCAGCCCGCCCATCGACAATTGCTGATCGATGATCAGGTACACCCCGAGCACCACGATGCTCACGTAAACCAGTTGCTGCACGAACTGCGCGCCGGTCAATGTGGTCATCGACAGCAGCCGTAACCTCGTGGAAATTCGCGCCAGGTAGGTGGCACTCTCCTCCCACTTGCGCTGCATGACGCCCTCGGCACCGATGGACTTCACCGTCTCCAGCCCGACCAGGCTCTCCACCAACGTGGCGTTGCGCAGCGAACCCGCTCGATACGTGGTTTCGCTCAGGGCTCTCAGCGGCGCCTGCATGGTCCAGGCGTATATCGCCACGATGACGATGCCCACCAGCGGCGGCAGCACCAACGGCCAGGCGATCCACATCATCACCAACAGGAATATGAGGGTGAATGGCAGATCGATCAGCGCTGCAACGGTTGCGGAGGTGATGAAATCACGGACCAGTTCAAAAGCCCGCAGATTCGCCGCAAAAGATCCCGCTGAAACCGGCCGCTCGCGCATGCGCAACCCAAGCACGCGCTCCATGATGTAGGCCGACAGCCGGACGTCCACGCGGTTGCCAGCCAGATCCAGAAAGTGGCCGCGAATGGTGCGCAGCACCAGATCGCCGATCAAAACGATTGCGACGCCGATGGCCAATACCCACAGCGTCTCCTCCGCATGATTGGGCACGACGCGGTCGTACACGTTCATGACAAACAAGGGCAGGGCCAGACCGAACAAATTGATCAAAGCAGCCGCGCGTAGAGCGTCCCGATAGAGCGGCCAGTTGTCACGCATCACGCCCCAGAACCAGTGCCGATGCTTTTGCCTGCCCACTTCCGGCGCGCGAGCGTCGTAGCGAAAGTCAGGCCGCAACAGGATCAAGCCGCCGGTGCTGGTCGCTTCAAGGTCCGCCAGGGACATTTCTTGTTCGCCGCCGCCGGCGCCCGGGTCGCGAAAGCGGACCGCGCCTTGTTCGCGGTCAATCGCCAGCAAAACGATCGACTTGTCGTCCTTGAGCAGTGCAATCGCCGGGAGTACGCCGGCTCCAAGCTCAACCTCGCCCGAACGGACAAACTTCACCGACAGCCCGGCCCGCTTCGCCGCTCGCGGCAGCAGCGTCGGCGTGAGTCGCCCCTCGACCAAGGGCAATCCAGCGACGGCAAGCTCCCGGCTCAGCGGACGGCCGTGGCCCAGCGAAATCATCAGCAAGCAGTCGAGCAAGGCGTCTGAGGCCTCTTCTTTGTTCACAACGTATCCGAGGCACTTCTTTGGTTAGCGGTGACGCGCTGCCGATGGCAGCTCCCCTGGCCGGCATGGTATCCCAACATTTTGGCGAAACCGCGCAGATCGCCCGCACTTTGGTCGCTGGACATTCGCGCTTCGTCGCAGAGCCGTCGGACGGCACACTGGAACAAACCCAGTGGAAGTGTCGGCGTCCACATGGCGATAAATGTCAAAAATTAAGACGCGGCGGTCAAGCGACGCGACCGTCACAGGATCAAGATCGCCCTATCGAATCGCAGGAGCCGGACCGATGGATGCGCTGACCACGACGCTGGTGGAACTGATGGGCCCGGACGTGGACTGGAAGCAGGTGCTGCTGATCGGGATGTCGCCGATCTTCGTGATCGCCTTTCTGGTCGAGTGGCAGGTGATGCGCGGGCGCGGTCAGCGTGCGCAGTTCGAATGGCGTGACATTCTGGCCAACCTGTCGCTAGGCGGCAGCTACCAGGTGTTCGAAATCGGCGCGCACATTCTGATCACCGGCGTGGCCACCGCTTGGGTGTACCAGCATCGCTTGTTCGATGTGCCGATCAACGCCTGGACGATCATCCCGATCTTCATCGGCGTGGAGTTCTGCTACTACTGGTTTCATCGCAGCAGCCATCGGGTGCGCTGGTTCTGGAGCGCGCATGTGGTGCATCACTCCAGTGAGCGCATGAACTTCACCACCGCGATGCGCCAGAGTCTGCTGTATTCGATCACCGGCTGGTGGCTGTTCTTCTGCCCGTTGATTTTCCTTGGCGTGCCGCCGGCGGTGGTGTTCTTTCTCTATGCGGTCGATCTGGCCTACCAGTACTTCGTCCACACCGAGAGCGTGGGCAAGCTGCCGCGCTGGTTCGAGTACGTGTTCGACACGCCGTCCAACCACCGCGTCCACCACGGCCGCAATCCGCAATACATCGACAGGAACTACGGCGGCGTGCTGATCCTGTTCGACCGCTGGTTCGGCACTTACGAGGCGGAACAGGAAAAAGTCGAATACGGCATCGCCACGCGCCAGCCGCACAGCCACAATTTTCTGGTGCTGAACTTCCACGAGTTCATCGACATGTGGCGCGATGTGTTGCGGCGCGGCCCAGTGGGCCAGCGTCTGAAGCACCTGTTCATGCCGCCGCAGTGGGAGCGGCCGGGCTCAGCCTTGCCGGAAAACGGGAGGGCGTTTGCCACGGATGTCACGGATACGCGCGGCTAGACGCTGCCCCGGCGAAAATTCAGCCGGATCGGCAATGCCGTTCGGTTTTATCCGTGCTGGTCCGTGTGCATCCGTGGCAAAAAATCAAACCGGTTGATCTTCAACGCGCCGTGGTCCCGCCGTCGGCCACCAGGATGGTGCCGTTGCAGTAAGCCGATTCGTCGGAGCCCAGGTAAAGGCAGGCGTAGGCCATTTCTTCGGCCGTGCCGGGCCGGCGCATCGGCGTGATCGCATCGGCCATCGTCGGATCCTTGAACAGCGGCGTGACCGACGCCACCATGCCGGTATCGACAAATCCCGGGCACAGGCAGTTGGAGCGGATGCCGTCCTTGACGTAGGACACCGCCAGCGAGCGGGTGTAATTGATGATGGCGCCCTTGGTGGCGGTGTAGGCATGCGCATCGGGCACACCGATCATGCCGTAGATGGAGGCCAGGTTGACGATGACGCCGGCCTTCTGTTTCTGCATCTGCGGAATGGCCAGCCGGCACATGTAGAACAGGGAGTCGAGATTGATGGCCATGACCTCGCGCCATTTCTCGGGCTCGCAGGTGGCGGTATCGTTCATCGATCCGGGGCTCTTCTCCTGCCAGCTGTAGCCGACACCCGCGGCGTTGACGAGAATGTCGATGCGACCAAAGGCTTTCATCGCTGCATCGAAGGCGGTCTGCGCGCCGTCGGGAATCGACAGGTCCGCTGCGGCAAACACGGCCTTGCCCTTGGCCGCCTTGATCTGCTTGACCACCGCTTCGAGCTTGGACGCCGTGCGCGATACGCAGAACACCTTGGCGCCCTCTGCGGCGTAGAGCTTGGCGGTGGCCCTGCCGATGCCGTCTCCCGCGCCCGTGACCAGCACCACCTTGTTGTCGACTCGACCCATGACTCCTCCATCGGTTGCGGCGTCCGCAGGCGCGTGGCCGAACGCTTCGATTAATTGATTGATCGGGTATTGTTGAAGTCGGAAGCGTAGGACAATATTGCCCGACCAACAAGGAAATCCCGGCCCGGTCCGGCCTGCTGCCGACGCGGCCCGCGGTACCGTCTTGCAGGATCGATCGAAGGTGAATGAAGGCCGCAACCGCCAGTAGCCGCCCCCCCCATTCCTCCACCGAGATGGTGTCGGCGGAGACTGCTGTTGCGCGCACCCTGGTACGCACCGAGCACGGCCCCAGTTCGCCCGATGTGGTGGTGGACTCGATCAAGCACGGCATCCTGCTGGGCCGTTTCGTGCCCGGACAGCGCCTGATCGAAGCCGACATGACGCGCGACTACAAAGTCAGCCGCGGTCCGGTACGCGAGGCGCTCAAAAGGCTTTCCGCCGAGGGAATCGTGGCGCTGAGCCGCCATCGCGGCGCCTACATCCGTCTGCTCACGCGCCGCGAAGTCATCGAGATCCTGCAGGTGCTTCAAGCCGTGGTGGGCCTGGCGGTGCGGCTGGCGGCCGTGCGGATGCGGAAAAAACCCGAGTACCGTGCGCGCCTCAAGATCGCCTACGACAAACTCAGCGAGCATGGGCCGATTGGCGACCGCGTGCTGCAGTCGATGGATCGCAACGGGTTCTACGACGCCATCTTCGAGATTGCCGGCAATCGCGAACTGGCGCGCCTGCACCCGGTGGTGCCGACCCAGATCATGCGCATGCAGGTCTACCCCTACCTGGCGGTGAGCGACCGCAAGCAGCAGTTCGCAGATTACAAATTGCTGTACGACGCCATGCGCGGCGGCCACAGCCGCGACGCGCACCGCATCGTGGTCAGTCACATCCGCCGCAGTCGCATGCAGATCCGCAAGCTTCCCGACGAGGCGTTTGCCGCCGACGCCGACACGGGCGGCTGAGCAGGCCCACAGTCCGGCCCCCGAACCGGGTGGACGCGCCGCCAGCCTGCGGGGCCAGGGACTCAAGGGTTAGCCCTGATGCGAGGACCGCAATCCGCATGGCACTATCGCGATCCCATTCGAAAATGCACTTTAGTGCATTCAAGGAGAGCCCCATGGCCGCCCAGATCGACTCGCGCTACGATTTTTCGCCCAATTTTGTCGAGGTACTGGGCTCTCGTATGCACTATATCGACACCGGCGGCGACGGCCGCGCCGTGCTGTTCCTGCACGGCAATCCCACCTCCAGCTACCTGTGGCGCAACATCATCCCGCATGTTGCCGCCACTGGCGCGCGTTGCGTCGCCCCCGACCTGATCGGGATGGGCAAGTCCGACAAGCCGGACCTGGCGTACCGCTTCGAAGATCATGTGCGTTACATCGACGCGTTCATCGAGGCCCTGGATCTGCGGCGGGTGGTCCTGGTGATTCACGACTGGGGTTCGGCGCTGGGCCTGAACTGGGCACGCCGGCACCCCGAACGGGTCGACGGCATCGCCATGATGGAATTCATCTCGCCGGTGAAAAGCTGGGACGACTGGCCGGACCCGATCCGGCCGCTGTTCCAGGCGTTCCGCGCCCCCGGCGCTGGCGAGGAGCTGGTGATGGACCAGAATGTGTTCATCGAACAGGTGCTGCCGGGTGCGGTCGCGCGCGGACTCGGCGAAGCCGAAATGCAGCACTACCGCGCGCCGTTCATCGATAGGGCTGCACGCAAGCCGATGCTGAGCTTCCCGCGCGATCTGCCGATCGCGGGCGAGCCGGCCGACGTGGTGGCGACCACACAGGCGTACATGGATTGGTTGGCCGGCAACCCGGTGCCCAAGCTGCTGTTCTGGGGCACGCCCGGCATTCTGGTGACCCCGGCGGACGCGCAGCGCTACCAGCAGACCCTGCCCAACCTGCAAACCGTGGATATCGGCGACGGCCTGCACTACCTGCAGGAAGACCAGCCCGATCTGATCGGTCGCGGCATCGCGCAATGGCTGCCGTCATGAGCGCGCCCGCGATCAGCCGCTTCCCGGTACCTGCGTTGGACACGCTGCCCGAGGACGTGCGTGCGCGCATTCTCGCGGTGCAGGAAAAATCGGGCTTCGTTCCCAACGTGTTCCTGGCTTTGGCGGCGCGGCCGGACGAATTCCGCGCCTTCTTCGCCTATCACGACGCCCTGATGGACAAGCCGGGCAACCTCTCCAAGGCCGAGCGCGAGATGATCGTGGTGGTCACCTCCAGCCTCAACCAATGTCAGTACTGCGTGGTGGCGCATGGGGCCATCCTGCGCATCCGCGCCAAATCGCCCGCGATCTCCGAACAACTGGCCGCAAACTACCGCAAGGCCGACATCACGCCACGCCAGCGCGCCATGCTGGACTTCGCGGTCAAGGTCTCGCGCGAAGCACCGGCGGTCGACGAGACCGACTTCGAGGCCCTGCACGGCCACGGCTTCTCCGATGACGACGCCTGGGACATCGGCGCCATCAGCGCCTTCTTCGCCCTGTCCAATCGCCTCGCCAATTTCATGAGCCTGCGGCCCAACAACGAGTTCTACGCGCTGGGACGTTAGACCTCCGGACTCCGGGCTTTTTTGGGTTTGGAGGCAGGCCTCGGTCTGGTCATGCCCGCCGTGCTGCACCGCGTCAGTGCTTTTGCGTTGCCATGCGCGGATACTGGCCTGCGCGACCTCGGGCGACCAGGAGACTACGGACATGGATCAAGCCACATCGCACCCGATGGACGATTTTCCCGTACGCCAGTTGACGTTCGACATGCAGCGCGTGGGCGACCACAACGTGGTGTGGAGCCGGACCTGCCCCGAGTTCTCGGTATTCATCAACGCGCTCGCCTTGCACGTGCCCTACTTCGAGCGGTACCTGATCCACACCATGCGCACGGTGAAAGACCAGATTGGCGACCCGCAGTTGCGTCGCGACATGTCGGCCCTGATTGGCCAGGAAGCACATCACGCCAAGAATTTCACTCTTTTCAATCAAGCGCTGGCGAATCGCTATCCCAAGGTCGGACAGCATGACAGCGATGCCCGCGAGGATTTTGCGCGACGCGCCAGGATCGATTCGACCAAGCACCTGGTGGGCTTCACGGCTGGTTACGAAACCTTCACCTTCCTGGCCGGCATGATCATCCTCGACAACCACGACAAATGGTTCGCCGACGCCGACCCGGTGATCAAGGCGATGTGGGTCTGGCACCAGGTGGAGGAAGTCGAACACGGCGCAGTGGCTTTCGAGGTGTATCGGCAGCTCTACGGCCAGCACGAGTGGTATCGCAAATGGATGGTGCTCAAGGCCCTCACCCACATTGCGCTGCAGACGCTCAAGACCTATCCGCACATGACCAAGGAGGAAGGCTGGCTGCGCAATCCTTTCAACGCAGCGCACAAGCTGGGCTTCTGCGTGCTGATGTTGCTGCGACTGCTGCGCGCCGCGCTGCCGGTGTTTCGAAAGGATTACCACCCGCGCCGGCATCCGATGGCCACCACCAAACAAAACCCGATCCAGATCGCCTGGCGACGGTTTCAGGGCCGGGGCGGCGATGTGCTGGAGATCGATCGCGAGAAGATGGCCAAGATGATGGGCGTGCCGGCGCCGGTATAAGCCCGATACACCGTGCGACGCGGTACCAGGACAGGCGCCGTTGAGCAGCATCAACGCGCCAGCAACTGCGCCAGTTGCAGCGCCGACTCGCGCAGGCACTGCGTCCACGGCAGGCCCACGATGGGCTGCCCGCTGAGCGAATCCAGGAACGGCATCTGCTCGCCGTCACCGATCACGTAGCGGTAGTCCATGGTGATCTCGCAGCCCGCCGGGAGATCGGCCAGGGCAAACACGAAACCCAGATGCCACAGCGCGGTCGGCGCGAACGCATGGTTGATGTAGCACTCGTCGCTCCATTCCGGCGTCAGCGAAAAACGATCCTCGAACCAGCGCACGCTGGAACGCACCTCGATGGAATCTTCGGCGTGGGTCCGCAATCGCGCCTCCGGCCACACCGTGTGGATGTTGTCCGGTGCCACCAGCACCCGGCCGCACGCGACCGGCTCTTCCAGAAACAGGCCTTGCCCGGCTTGCGGGATACGCGAAGCCTCGATTCGATAACGCGGAACGATCAATGGCGGGTTCCGGATGGCTCGCTGTCGGCGGCCGCGAACAGCTCTCTTGCCTGCGCCGGCGTGAACACGTAGTCGCGACGGCAGAACTCGCAGGTGACACTGGCCTGCTGTTGCTCGGCCAGGATGGAATCCACTTCTTCGCGGCCCAGAGCGATCAGCAGGCGCGCAATGCCGGCGCGATCGCAATTGCAGCCGACATGCACCGTCTGCGTCTCCAGTCGATGCACTGCCGGCGCATCGGCGAACAGGTTGGCGAGCAGCCGATCCACCGGCGTGCCGAGCAGTTCGTCGGCGGTCAGGGTTTCAGCCAGGATGCGCAGATGCTCCCAGTCCTCGTCGTTACCCCGGGCGGACTCGATCGGCAGGCGCTGCAACATGAACCCGGCCAGTTCATCGCCGCGCACCGCCAGGCGAATCAGCGTAGGCAGTTGCTCGGACTGCGCGAAGTAGGCTTGCAACGCGTCCTGCAGGCGCTCGCCCTCGATCAGCACCAGGGCCTGGCTGGCGGCTCGTTTGCTGTCGGCGGGCTCCACCATCAATGCCAGCACGCCGCCTTCGAGCAACTCGCGAAAACTGCCCTGCGCGCCATCGGGCGCCTTGGCCATCGCGCGCACGCGAAGACGATGATCGATCTGGGCCACCATCAGTTGCGCACACGATTCGCGGATGGTGCGCGTACCCGGCAGGCTCTGGAACTGCAGATTGATGCGACCTTCGAACCGCAGATGCGTCGCCAGCAGAGGCATCGCCGCCATCACCTCGCCGAGCAGCGTGCGCAAATCGTCGGAATAGGCGCGGTGACCGAGCATGTCGGCCACCCCTTCGCGCAGCCGCACGACGGCGCCGTGCGCAACCTGATGCTCGAAGCCGAAAGGGATCAATACGTTCATCCAGGACCCTTTGTTCGCCAGTCGGGCGAAGCATGCGCCGAAGACCGCACGGGCCCGGGACGCTCCGACAGCCCGCCGCAAATGCGGGTCAAGGCGCCAGTTTCTCCTTGAGCAAGCGGTTGAGCGCCTCCGGATTGGCCTTGCCTTGCGTGGCCTTCATGGTCTGGCCCACGAAGAACCCGAACAGCTTGTCCTTGCCGGAGCGGTATTCCTGGAGCTGCTTGGGGTTGCCCGCCATCACCTGCTCGATGGCCGCGACGATGGCGCTGTCGTCGGTGATCTGCACCAGGCCCTTGGCCTGGATGATGCGGTCGGCATCGCCTTCACCCGCCAGCATCGCCTCGAACACGTCCTTGGCAATCTTGCCGGAAATGGTCTTGTCCGCCAGGCGCCGGATCAGGCCGGCCATCATGTCGGCGGACACCGGCGACTCCCCGATCTCCTTGCCCAGCTTGTTCAGCGCGCCGAGCAGGTCGCCGCTGACCCAGTTGGCGCAGAGCTTGGGATCGGCGGCGCTCAGACGCACCACCGCCTCGTAGTAATCGGCCAGCGCGAATTCGCCGGTGAGCACGGTGGCATCGTAGCGGGCCAGACCGTAGTCCGACATGAAGCGGGTGCGCTTGGCTTCCGGCAGCTCCGGCAGCGTCGCCCGGATGCGTTCGCGATCCTCGGGCTCCACCACCACCGGCAGCAGGTCGGGGTCCGGGAAGTAGCGATAATCGTTGGCGTCTTCCTTGGTCCGCATGGCACGCGTGGTGCCGGTGCCGGGATCGAACAGGCGGGTTTCCTGGACGATGCGGCCGCCACCTTCGATCACCTCGATCTGGCGCTCGATCTCGTACTCGATGGCCTTTTCGACGTAGCGGAAGGAATTGACGTTCTTGGTCTCGGTGCGGGTACCGAATTTTTCGGCGCCGCGACGACGCACGGAGACATTGGCGTCGCAGCGAAAGCTGCCCTCCTGCATGTTGCCGTCGCAAATGCCGATGTAGACGACCAGCTGGTGCAGTTTCTTGAGGTAGGCCACCGCCTCGGCCGCGGAGCGGATATCCGGCTCCGACACGATCTCCAGCAAGGGCGTGCCCGCACGATTGAGATCGATGCCGGTGGCACCGACGAACGCCTCGTGCAAGGACTTTCCGGCGTCTTCTTCCATGTGCGCGCGCGTGATGCCGATGCGCTTGACCACGGGCTCGCCGCCCTTCTCGGCCGCAGGCAGTTCGATATCCAGATGGCCGTGCTCGACGATGGGCAATTCGTACTGCGAAATCTGATAGCCCTTGGGCAGGTCCGGATAGAAATAGTGCTTGCGCGCAAACACGCTGCGCTCGGCCACGGTGGCGTCCACTGCCAGGCCGAACTTGACCGCCATCCGCAGCGCATCGGCGTTGAGCACCGGCAATACGCCGGGCAGACCCAGGGTGACGCCGTCGGCCTGGGTGTTGGGCTCGGCACCGTATGCGGTGGCGGCCCCGGAAAAAATCTTCGACTTCGTCAACAGCTGGCAATGCACTTCCAGTCCGATGACAGCTTCCCAGTTTTGATCCATCACTCGAATCCCTTCGGCGTGCGCATGTGCGAGCTGGTGGCCTGCTGATACTGATGCGCGACGTTGAGCAGGCGTGCTTCCTGGAAGAAGTCCCCCATGAGCTGCATGCCCACGGGCAGGGCGTTGACGAATCCACAGGGCAGGCTCATCGCCGGGATGCCCGCCAGATTGGCAGCGATGGTGTAGATGTCGTTGAGGTACATCGCCACCGGGTCGTCGGTCTTGGAGTCCAGTTCGAAGGCGACGTCGGTGGTGGTGGGCCCCAGGATCACGTCGCACTGCTGGAAGGCCTTGCGGAAGTCCTCGTAGATCAGCTTGCGCACCTTCTGCGCCTGCAGATAGTAGGCGTCGTAGTAGCCATGGCTGAGAACGTAGGTACCGATCATGATGCGCCGCTGGACTTCGGCGCCAAAACCTTCGCCGCGGCTCTTCTTGTACAGCTCTTCGAGACTGCGCGAGCCTTCCGCCCGATGGCCGTAACGCACGCCGTCGAAGCGCGCGAGGTTGCTGGACGCCTCGGCCGGGGCGACTACGTAATAAGTCGGCACCGACAGCGGCGCGTTGGGCAGCGAAATGTCCACCAGGGTCGCGCCCATCTCCACCAGTTGTTTCACGGCGGCCTCGACGCAGCTGCGGACTTCCGGCATCAGGCCTTGCGCAAAATATTCCTTGGGCAGCCCCACGCGCAGCCCCGCTATCGAGCGGCCGAGCTTGTCGGCATAGGTTTCGGGCTCGCGCTGCACGCTGGTGGAATCGCGGGGATCGAAGCCGATCATCGCCTGCAGCACCAGCGCGGCATCTTCGGCACTGCGCGCGAGCACGCCGCCCTGGTCCAGACTGGAGGCGAACGCGATCATGCCGTAGCGCGACACCCGCCCGTAGGTGGGCTTGATCCCGGTCAGATTGGTCAGCGCCGCCGGCTGGCGGATCGAGCCGCCGGTATCGGTCGCCGTGGCCGCAGGCGCCAGACCCGCGGCGACCGCGGCGGCAGAACCGCCGCTGGATCCCCCTGGCACGCGACGCAGGTCCCAGGGATTCCTGACCGGTCCGTACCAGCTGGTTTCGTTGGACGAACCCATGGCGAATTCGTCCATATTGCACTTGCCCAGCATCACCATGCCCGCCTCGGCGTGCAGCTTGGTCACCACGGTGGCGTCATAGGGCGCGACAAAGGTATCGAGCATGCGGCTGGCGCAACTGGTGCGCACGTCGCGGGTGCAGAAAATATCCTTCTGCGCCAGCGGAATGCCGGTCAGCGGGCCAGCCGTCCCGGCCTTGAGTGCGGCGTCGGCCGCATCGGCCTGGACCAGCGCCTGTTCGCGGGTCACGGTGATGAAGCTGTTGAGCCGCTGATCGTGCGCGGCGATGCGGTCGAGATAATGCTGCGTCAGTTCGCGGCTGGAGAATTGCCGGCTGCGCAGACCCTCCGCAAGTTGTTTGATCGAAAGGTTGTGCATGGAAACACGGGAATCGGGAATGGGGAATGGGGAATTGCTTGAGGCCGGGCTTCGACGATTCTCGATTCCCGATTCTCGATTCCCGGCTACTCGATGACTTTCGGCACCACGAACAATCCGTCTTGCACCGCCGGCGCATGGGCCTGGTAATCGGACCTGAGATCGGGTTCAGTCACGGCGTCGGGGCGCAGGCGCTGCACCATCGCCAGCGGGTGTGCCATGGGCGTCACGCCCGCGGTGTCGGCGGTGGACAGCTGGTCCACCATCTCCAGGATGCTGGAGATCTGCCTGGCGTAGTGATCGACCTCGTCGGCTCGCAGTTCGAGCCGGGCGAGATGGGCCACCTGACGGATTTGATCCGCGGAAAGACTCATCGTGCAGTTACCGAATTCGTTTAAGATGTGCGCCGCACAATAGTACCCGCTCGCGGGACTGCTGTGCCTATCCATACCTACACGCCGGCTTCCGCCCCGCGCTCCGCCGCCCTCATCCCCGCGAGACCATCCCCCGATGATCGACGCAGTTCGCCGCCTGTTCGTCAACGATCTTTCCATTGACCTGGGCACCGCCAACACCCTGGTCTACGTGCGCGACGAAGGCATCGTGCTGAACGAACCCTCGGTTGTGGCTATACGCAGCGACGCGCGCGGCAGCAAGAAAGTCGAGGCGGTCGGCATCGAAGCCAAAAAAATGCTCGGCCGCACGCCGACCAACATCTCCACCATCCGCCCGCTGCGCGACGGCGTCATCGCCGACTACACGGTGACCGAAAAGATGCTGCAGCACTTCATCCGCAAGGTGCAGAAGGGCCGCATGATGCGCCCGATCACCCGCGTGGTGGTGTGCGTGCCCTACGGCTCTACCCAGGTGGAGCGCCGCGCGATCCGCGAATCGGTGGAAAACGCCGGCGCACGCAAGGTCTGGGTCATCGAAGAACCCATCGCCGCTGCGATGGGCGCCGGCATCCCGATCTCGGATGCGCGCGGTTCGATGGTGGTGGACATCGGCGGCGGCACCAGCGAGGTCGCGGTGATCTCGCTCAACGGCATCGTCTATGCCGAGTCGGTTCGCATCGGCGGCGACAAGTTCGACGAAGCCATCGTTTCCTACGTGCGTCGCCAATACAACATGCTGATCGGCGAAGCCACCGCCGAGCGCATCAAACAGGAGATCGGCACCGCGTTTCCGGGCCACGAGGTGCAGGAGATCGACGTGGTCGGTCGCCATTTGGCCGCTGGCGTGCCGCGCAACTTCACGATGAACTCCAACGAGATTCTCGACGCGCTACAGGAACCGCTCGCAGGCATCGTCAAGGCGGTGAAGCAGGCGCTGGAGCGCACGCCGCCGGAGCTGGGCTCGGACGTGGCCGAGCGCGGCATCGTGCTCACCGGCGGCGGCGCGCTGCTGCGCGACCTCGACAAGCTGATCTCGGAAGAAACCGGCCTGCCGGTGATCATCGCCGACGATCCGCTCACCTGCGTGGCCCGTGGCGGCGGCATGGTGCTGGACATGCTGGATCGGCAGGGCGATTTCTACTCGATGGAGTGATGCGTCTAAATATCTGCAGTTAGCAATAACTACAGATCATTTATCACTGTTCGCGGCCGCGCTCCAGGTTCCAACCCTACTTGCGATGTGTCCGGCAAGCGCCTGAGCCGTCGCTGGAAAGCACTGCAGCCGCCATTGCGAAGCAGCCGCTGGCGGACTAACCTGCCCGCGCGTTTTTCAACCGCTGTTCTCGCCGTTCTTCCCGGCCTCATCCAGACCAGGCGCGAGCTTTGAATACCCTCAGCGCGAGCCCTCATCGACCCCTGTTTCCGCGTGGACCGGGTCTGGGCGTGCGGACCTTGCTGCTGCTGCTGGTCTGCACCAGCCTGATCGCCTCCGAGCTGCGTGGAGAGCCGGTTTCCGAGCCGCGGGAATGGCTGGCAGTCGCGCTCAGTCCGCTGGTATGGGTGGCTGACATCCCGACGCGGCTGGGTCAGTTGACCGATCATCTGCGCTCGCGCCGACAACTGATCGAGGAGAACAAGCAACTCGAACGACGCCAATTGCAGATCGAGTCGCAGCTGCACCGCTATGCCGCCCTGGACGCGGAGAACCGGCGTCTGCGCGGGCTGCTGGAAGCCTCGGCCCGCCTGCAGGACCGCGTGGTGGCCGCCGACATCATCGCGTCCAATCAGGACCCGTACCGGCAGCAGATCACCCTGGACAAGGGCGAGCGCCACGGCGTCTATCGCGGCCAGGCGCTGGTCGACGCCAGTGGTGTCCTGGGCCAGATTGTCCAGGTCTATCCCTCGACCTCGGTGGGGCTGCTGCTGACCGATCCCGATCACGGCATCCCGGTGGAAATCAACCGCAACGGCCTACAGGCGACTGCGCTGGGCCAGGGCAGCGGTCAGCGTCTGCGCCTGCCCTTCCTGCCGGCCAATGCCGAGATCCAGAAAGGCGACCTCGTGGTGTCCTCCTCGCTGGGCGGGCGCTTCCCGGCCGGCTACCCGGTGGCGCGAGTGGAATCGGTGCATCACACGCCAGGCGGACATTTCAAGGAAGCCATCGCCTTGCCGGCCGCCAGAATCGGCCACGGTCGCCAGGCCTTGCTGGTGTGGAGCGAGCGGCCCGTGCTGGACGCATTGCAGGCCGGCGAGGCCGCCGCCGCGGAAGCCAATCTGGCACCGCCGCCGGTCGTGGCACCGGCCCCACCCGGGCAGCCGGCCGCTGCGGCGCCCGCACCGGGGCCATGACACGCAGCCCCCACGCACGTTTCTGGGCCAGCCTGACGATCGCGTTTCTCCTGCAACTGGTCGCCCTGCCGGAAGCCATCGCGGCGGCCCGTCCGCTATGGATCCCTCTGGTGCTGGGTTACTGGGCGTTGGAAGAGCCACGCGTACCGACCCTGCTGGCGGCGTTTCTGAGCGGGCTGATGCTGGACGTGCTCTACAACACCGTGCTGGGCCAGCACGCCGCCGGCCTGTTGCTGCTGGTTTACTCGGTGATTCGCCTGCGCAGCGTTTTCGTCCTTTTCCCGCTGTGGCAATCGACCGTGGCGCTGGCACCGGCCTGGGCCGGGTATTGTCTGTTGATGATGCTGATCGACAACCTCGCATTGCATCGCGCGGACCCGCTCCTGCGCTGGCTGCCGGCAGTGTCGAGCACTCTGTTCTGGCCGCTGGTCCACACCGTGCTGGATGGCCATTCGCGCCGCAGCCGGTCGGATTAGCGTGACGATTCCCCATGAGTAGGCCGTATGTGGACCGCCTGAAGAACCTGCCGCGCGAGCGACAGATGTTCGCCTCGCGCATCGCATTCGGCGGTCTGGTGTGCATGGTGCTGACCGGCGTGCTGCTGTTTCGCCTGATCAATCTGCAGGTCCTGGACCGCGAGTACTACGTCACGCGCTCCAACGAAAACCGCATGCGCCTGACCGCGGTGCCGCCGGTGCGCGGACTGATGACCGACCGCAATGGCGTCCTGCTGGCTCAGAACACGCCGGCCTTCGTGCTGGAAATCGTGCCCGAACAGGTCAAGGACATGCCGGGGCTGCTGGTCAAACTGCGCGAGCTGCTGGGGCTGAACCAGGGCGAGATCGCGCGCTTCCTGGACCGCGTGGCCAAGACCCCGCGCTATCGCGGCGTGCCGCTACGCAGCAACCTGACCGCAGAGGAAG
Organism: Panacagrimonas sp.; assembly: GCF_965216805.1. Lineage (NCBI taxonomy): Bacteria > Pseudomonadati > Pseudomonadota > Gammaproteobacteria > Nevskiales > Nevskiaceae > Panacagrimonas > Panacagrimonas sp. The sequence goes on along the minus strand of NZ_CBDCGN010000001.1, from coordinate 19,711 downwards.
TGGCGCGCTTTCAGCTCAACCGCTACGAATTCGAAGGTGCCGACGTCAATGCGACCCTGACCCGCAGCTATCCGCTGGGGGCGGCGGCGGCACATGTGATCGGCTATGTCGGCGGCATCAACGAAAAGGAGTTCGAGGATATCGACAGCGCACAGAAGGGCGCGCTGTATCAAGGCCTGGCGCAGATCGGCAAGATCGGCGTGGAAAAATCGCACGAGGACGACCTGCGCGGCACCCCGGGCGCCAAGATCGTGGAAGCCAATGCCTACGGCCGGCCGCTGCGGGAGCTGGAGTATCGCCAGGGTGCGCCCGGGCAGAATCTGGTCCTGACCCTCGATGCCAAGGTGCAGACCGTGGCCGAGGCCGCGCTGGGCGAGCTGGACGGCGCGGTGGTGGCGATCGATCCGCGCAACGGCGACGTCATCGCGCTGGTGTCCAAACCCGGCTTCGATCCGCAGCCGTTCGTGGCCGGCATCGACCGCGCCTCCTACAAGGCCCTGTTGGACGACCGCAAGCGCCCGCTCTACAACCGCGCGTTGCAGGGTGCCTATCCGCCGGGCTCCACCATCAAGCCGTTCATGGTGCTGGCGGGGCTGGAGCACGACGTCGTCGATGCCGCGCACGCCGAGTACTGCAGCGGTGCGATGAAACTGCCCGGCTCGAGCCGCCGCTACCGCTGCTGGAAACGCGAGGGTCACGGCTGGATGAACATGGCCTCCGGCATCATCCAGTCCTGCGACATCTACTTCTACCAGCTCGCGCAGTCGCTGGGCGTAGACCGCATCCACGGCTTTCTCAACGTGTTCGGGCTGGGGCATCCCACCGACATCGATCTGCCGCTGGAAAAGACCGGGTTGCTGCCTTCGCGCGAATGGAAACTGCGGACCCGCCGCGAGCCCTGGTATCCGGGCGAGACGCTCAATATCGGGATCGGCCAGGGCTACATGACCACCACGCCGATGCAACTGGCGCACATCACTGCGCGCATGGCCATGCGCGGTAAGGGGTTTCGTCCGCACATCGTGCTCGCCAAACAGGATGCCCTGACCGGCGCGCGGGTCGCGGAGGCGCCGCAGCCGCTTGCGCCCATCGTCAATCGGCATCAGGAGGACTGGGAAACGGTGATCGCAGCCATGGTGGAAGTCACCGCATCGCAACGCGGCACCGGCAATCGCGCGTTCAAGGACGCCCCTTATCGCGTGGCCGGCAAGACCGGCACCGCCCAGGTCGCCGGCCTGTCGCAGGACGACCTGCGCGCACGCAAGCTCGAAGACACCCCGTTTCACCTGCGCGACCACGCGCTGTTCATCGCATTCGCCCCCGCCGAGGACCCGCGCATCGCGGTGGCAGTGATCGCCGAACATGCCGGCGGCGGCGGCGCCATGGCCGCGCCCATCGCGCGCCAGGTGATGGACCAGGCCTTGCTGGGCCAAGTGCTGTACACGCCGCCACCACCACCCGGCACGCCACCCGTCGGCACGCCGCCGCCACCGCCGGCACCGCGACCGCCGGTCCCCATCCTGCAGTGAGCCGCCGATGAGCCCCTTCCCGTCCACGCGCAGCGCAGAGCCCAGTCTGCGGCGCAGCTTTTACGTGCTGCATCTGGACCCGATTCTGCTGGTGCTGTTGCTAGGCATCTGCGCGCTGGGCCTGACGGTGCTGTACTCGGCCTCGGGGCACTCCGTTCCTACCGTGGTCAATCAGGCCGAACGCCTGGTGATCGGGCTGGTGGTGATGGGTCTGGCGGCGCAGGCTCCGCCCGAGATCTACCGCGCAGGCGCGCCCTGGTTCTACGGCTTCGCCGCCTTCCTGTGCGTGCTGACCCTGCTGCTGGGCGATCATGCCAAGGGCGCGCAGCGATGGCTGGATCTGGGCGTGCTGCGCTTCCAGCCGTCGGAACTGATGAAGCTGGCCATGCCGATCATGGTGGCCGGCTTCCTGCACCTGTTCCCGCTGCCGCCGCGCCCGCATGTGGTCGGCACGACGCTGCTGATCATCGGCGGTCCGGTCCTGCTGGTGATGATTCAACCGGATCTGGGCACCTCGCTGCTGATCCTGGCTTCCGGCGGTTTTGCGCTATACCTGGGCGGGCTGTCGTGGAAATACATCGTGGGCGCCGGAGTGCTGATCGGGGCCGCCGCACCGGTGTTGTGGGCACGCCTGCACGAGTACCAGCAGCAGCGCATCCTGACCCTGCTCGATCCCGAATCCGATCCGCTCGGGGCCGGATATCACATTGCACAGTCCAAGATCGCCATCGGCTCGGGCGGCCCCTTCGGCAAGGGCTGGCTGGAAGGCACCCAGGCCAAACTGGATTTCCTGCCCGAGTCGCATACCGATTTCATCCTGGCGGTGTTTGCCGAAGAGTTGGGGCTGGCAGGGGTGTGCCTGCTGCTGCTGCTCTACCTGGCGGTGGTGGCGCGCGGCCTGTACATCGCCGCGCGGGCACAGGACAGTTTTCAGCGCTTGCTGGCCGGCGCGCTGTCGATGACCTTCTTCGTCTACGTGTTCATCAACATGGGGATGGTGATGGGTCTGCTGCCGGTGGTGGGGGTGCCGCTGCCGTTAATGAGTTACGGCGGCACCTCCATGGTCAGTCTGCTTGCGGGCTTCGGCATCCTGATGTCCATCCACACCCACCGCAAGTTGCTGGAATCCTGAGCCAAAAAAAGCATTCGCCACGGATTTCACGGATCGACAGTCAGGGACTTGCGGCCGATCAGGTCGCCGAATCGGTGTCGCGGCGCTCCCAGACCGGTGGATGCCTTGATCCACGTTAATCCGTGTCATTCGTGGTCGCCTGTCGTTTTCCGATTGAGACCGAGCCCGGGTTGGCGATCCCGGCGCCAACGGTTATGGTTCCCGGATCATTCCCCAGTTGCGTCCGCCACGAATGCATCGTGCCTGCCTGTGGCTCGTTCTCCTATGGACGAGCGTCCCCTGTTTTGCCGACTACAGCACGCATGTAAAAGTGCCTGCGCTGCTGAACCAACTCGCCGCCGAGGAACGCTTCACCGACAAGGAGCTGGAAGGCGTCAAGGCCGCGCTGCGCGAGGCCGAGAAGCTGCCGCAGCTGGTGCAGGCCGAGCAGACCGCCGCCGAGCGCACCGAAACCTGGACGACTTACGCGGCCAAGCGGGTCGATGCGCCGCGCATCGCCCGCGGCGCCGAATTCATTGCGCAGTATCGCGAGATGCTGATGCGGGCCGAGTCCGAATACGGCGTGCCGCCCTCGGTGATCGCCGGCGTGCTGGGACTGGAGACCAACTTCGGCAGCTTCACCGGCACCACGCGGGTGCTGGATGCCCTGGCCACCCAGGGGATGGATCACCCGACCCGGTCGAAGTTCTTTTTCAGCGAGCTGGTGGCTTTTTTTGCGTTCTGTCGCGACTTCGGAATGGACCCCACCGAGCCCAAGGGCTCCTACGCCGGTGCCATGGGCTGGGCGCAGTTCATGCCCAGTAACTACCGCCGCCTGGCGGTGGATTTCGACGGCGACGGCAAGCGGGATTTGTGGCAACCCGCCGACGCCATCGGCAGCGTTGCCCGCTACCTGGTCGACTACGATCCCGCCCGTCGCTGGCATCGCGGCGAGCCGCTTATGGTTCCGGCGAAGTTGCTGCAGCCGCTGGCGGCGGACGTCGCGGTCAACACCAGCCGCAGCACGCATCGGGCCGGCAGTCTGGCCGCACTGGGGCTGGAAAGCGCGGTGGATCTGCCGCCTGAAACCCGCGTCGGCATCGTGCGGCTGCAGCTCGACCAGGGCGAGGAGTACTGGCTCGGCCTGCACAATTTCTACTCGGTGATGAGCTACAACCCGCGCGTGTACTACGCCATGACGGTCAGCCTGCTGGCCAGGGAGATGGCCCGGCTGGACGCCGAACGAGGCGCCGCTGGCGAATGAAGCATCCGTTCCTGCACGGCCTCGTCGCCGTCGCCGCGCTGGGCCTGGCCGCCTGCACCACGCCGGTCCAGAAACCGACCAACCCCCGGCAGGTCCGCATCCCGCCGCCGCAGGCGAGTGTGATCAAACCCGAGCGCAGCCCGGAGGAGGAAGAAGAAGAAGAACGTTTCAACACGCCGGCGCCGCGGTCGGAAAAGGACGGTCCGCCCGACCCGCGGGAGATTCCGCTCGACCTGGCGGCGCTGCCGGACCCGGTGCCGGTGCACGAACCGCTCAGCCCCGGCGGCAATCCCAAAAGCTACGAGGTCTTCGGCAAGCGCTACAACGTGCTGAATTCGGCCACGGGCTTTCGCGAAACCGGTCTGGCGTCGTGGTACGGCAAGAAATTCCATGGGCGCAGAACGTCCAACGGCGAGCGCTACGACATGTTCAAGCTCACCGCCGCGCACAAGCATCTGCCGCTGCCGACGTACGTGCGCGTGACCAACCTGGGCAACGGCAAGTCGGTGGTGGTGCGCGTCAACGACCGCGGCCCGTTCCACGGCTCGCGCATCATCGATCTGTCGTTCGCCGCTGCGACGCGTCTGGACACCGTCGGCAAGATCGCCACGGTCGAGGTCGAGGCCATCACACCGGGCCAGGAGCTGCCGCCGCCGCCGCGATTGCGCGGCCACGAAACCGCCATCGCCCGCGCCACGCCGGCTCGCACCACGGGTCGCCTGTTGCAGATCGGCGCCTTCACCGATCCGGTCAATGCCGTGGCCATGCGCGAAGAGATCGAACAGTTGGGGATCGACCGGGTGGTGGTGCGCGTCGGCCTGCTCGACAATGGCGACACTATCCATCGCGTGATGCTTGGCCCCTTCGACGAACGCCAGCGCATGGACGAGGCACGTATCCGCCTGCGCACCGCCGGTTACGATCCGATCAACATCGCGCAGTGACCACGAGCCCGTCCTGGCTCCAACGAGGTCGCAACACCATTGAACCATCGGCATCCAATTTTTCAGGGTTCAAGGAGCTGCACGCGATCGAAAACCGACCTTTGCCGCCGCCAAGGTCCGCAACGAACCACCACGGGTACACCGCGCCTTGTTGCACTGCGATAATCGCGCGTCGCCCGCTCACTCACCAGTCCGTACAAACGATGAAGCCTTTCCTTCCGCTGGTCCTGCTGCTCTCCATGCTGCTGTGCGGCCAGGCCCATGCCGCGCAGATTCCCGATGCTCCGGCCGTCGAGGCACGCTCTTACGTCGTCATGGACTTTGCCAGCGGCGAAGTGCTGGCCTCGCGCGAACCCGATCTTCGGGTGGAGCCGGCCAGCATCACCAAGGTCATGCTGGCCTACGTGGTCTACGACGAGGTCGCCAAGGGCCGCCTCAAGTGGGACGACACCGCGCTGATCAGCGAGAAAGCCTGGCGCCAGGGGAAGGATTCCAGTGAGTCGCGCATGTTTCTGGACCTGGGCTCCAAGGTAAAGCTGGAGGATTTGATTCGCGGCATCGTCATCCAGTCCGGCAACGACGCCAGTGTGGCCATGGCTGAGCATGTCGCCGGCAGCGAAGAGGCCTTTGCGGAACTGATGAACCAGTACGCCAAGCGCCTGGGCATGAAAAACACCCACTTCACCAATGCGCCGGGCATGCCCCATGCCGATCACTACACCACTGCCTACGACATCGCGTTGCTCGGTCGAGCCCTGATCCGCGATTTTCCCGACGACTACAAACGCTATTCCGAGCGCGACTTCACCTACAACGGCATCAAGCAGGGCAATCGCAACATCCTGCTGGACATGGACCCCGGTGCCGATGGCATCAAGACCGGCCACACCAGCTCCGCCGGTTACTGCCTGCTGTCGTCGATCCAGCGCGACGAGCGCCGTTTGATCACCGCGATCATGGGCACCAAGAGCATGAAGTACCGCGCCCAGGCCAGCCTGGAACTCATGAACTGGGGCTTCCGCTTCTTCGACACCGTCACCCTGTTCGGCCCGCAGAGTCCGCTGGCCAGTGTGCGGGTTTGGAAAGGCACCGAAGCGCAGCTCGCCATCGGCGCGCAGCCGCTCAGCCTGCTGCTGCCACGCGGCGCCACCGAACGGTTGAAGTTCGAAACCAAGGTCAACGAGCCGGTGCTGGCGCCGGTGGCGCTCAACCAGACGATCGGCACGGTCAGCATCAGCCTGGACGGCAAGCCGCTGCGACAACTACCCCTGCTGGCACTGAAGGACATCCCCGCCGGCAGCCTGGTACAGCGCCTGTCGGACCAGGTCCGCATGTGGCTGGCCAACTGATCTGCCGTCAACTGGGACTGCGCGACTACGCCGAAACGGCCGATGCCATGCGCGCCTTCACCGAGGCGCGGACGGCGGACACCACCGATGAACTGTGGCTGCTGCAGCATCCGCCGGTGTTCACCCAGGGCCAGGCCGGCAAGCCCGAGCACGTCCTGAGTCCCGGCGACATCCCCGTGGTCGCGTCCTCTCGCGGTGGTCAGGTGACCTACCACGGTCCGGGTCAGCTGGTGGCCTATCCGCTGCTGGATCTGCGCCGCCGCGGCTTGGGATTGCGCGACTTGGTGAGCCTGCTGGAAACCAGCCTGATCGATCTGCTGCAGGTCTACGGCATATCGGCGTTTGCGCGCGCCGAAGCCCCCGGCGTGTACGTCCGGCGCAACTTCGGCCGCGGCGACGAGACGCGCAAGATCGCCTCCATCGGCCTGCGCATCAGCCGCGGATGCAGCTATCACGGGATCGCGCTCAATGTCGCCATGGACCTGGAACCGTTCGAGCGCATCAATCCCTGCGGCTATGCCGGCCTGCGCATGACCCAGCTCGGCGATCTGGGCGGATCGGTCGACGTCGAGACGGCGGGACAGGCGCTCCACGCGCAACTGGATCGACGCCTTAGCGCGTGAACGTGTCAAGCCGCTCCGGCACCGGCACCGGCAGGGGCGGCACTCGGTGTCTGGCCTCGGGCACGTCCTGCAGCGCCGGATCCGGCGGCTGACAGGCACGATCCACCGATCGAGCGGGATTTTCGGGGTCCGGGCGCAGCGGGCGCTCATGGTCGTCGAAGCATCCTGGCGGATAGACATAAACCGCCTCGCCCTCGGCTTGCGCGTCGGCTTGCGCGATCGACAAGCAGGCGCACAACAGAACCCAGAGCAGCGGACACCACCGCGGAACCGTCACCGGCGCGCCACCGCGTGGACCTGTTGTCGCAGTGTGGACAGACCGGTGAGGTTCAGCCCGGCCATGCCACGGTGCCATTCTTGGCGGCCAGCCATTTGAACGTAGAATAAGACGATGCATTCCATTGCCCCTATCGAAACGCGCGTCTGCGCGGGCTCGCCATGACTGCGTCCGACGACAGCGTACTGGTCCGCGTTCGCGACGTGCACTTTGGTTACGGCGCGCGGGTGATCTACAACGGCGTGAACATCGACATCGCGCGCGGCAAGCTCACCGCGGTGATGGGGCCCTCCGGCACCGGCAAGACCACTTTGCTGCGGCTGATCGGCGGGCAGTGGAAGCCCGGCGCCGGCACGGTCGAGTTCGACGGCGTCAACGTCCACAAGCTGCGCCGGGGGCCGCTGTACGAACTGCGCAAGCGCATGGGAATGCTGTTTCAGAACGGCGCGCTGCTGACCGATCTCAACGTGTTCGAGAACGTCGCTTTTCCGCTGCGCGAACAGACCCGGCTGCCGGAATCCATGATCCGCGACCTGGTACTGATGAAATTGCAGGCGGTGGGTCTGCGCGGCGCGCGCGACCTGTATCCGCAGCAGCTTTCCGGCGGCATGGCGCGACGGGTGGCGCTGGCACGCGCCATCGCGCTGGATCCGGACCTGGTGATGTACGACGAACCCTTCGCCGGCCAGGACCCCATCTCCATGGGCGTGCTGATGCGCCTGATCCGCACCCTCAACGATGCGTTGGGGCTGACTTCCATCCTGGTGTCGCACGATCTGCAGGAAGTGCTGTCGATTGCCGACTATGGCTATCTGATCGCCGACGGCAAGGTGCAGGCACAGGGCACGCCGGAACAGATTCGCACTTCCGATCATCCCTGGGTGCAGCAGTTCCTGCAGGGCGAGCCGGACGGCCCGGTCGCATTTCACTACAAGGCGCCGAGCTATGCAGCAGATCTGCTCGGCAGCGGAGCGGACGCGCCATGAGCGGTGCATGGAGCATCGTCCATTCGTTCCTGTCCGGCCTCGGCCGCGCGCAGTTTTTCCTGCTCCAGATCGTCGCCGGCCTGCCGGCGCTGGTACTGCGTCCGCGGCTGGTGGTGCAGCAGCTCTACTACGTCGGTCAGCTGTCGATGATCATCATCGTGCTGTCCGGTTCGTTCGTGGGCATGGTGCTGGCGCTGCAGGGTTATCGCACCTTGATCCGCTTCGGCGCGGAAGAATCCCTGGGCGTATTCGTGGCGCTCGTGATCATCCGCGAGCTCGGCCCGGTGGTCACCGCCCTGCTGTTCGCCGGCCGTGCCGGTTCCGCGCTGGCAGCCGAGCTGGGCCTGATGCGCGCCACCGATCAGCTCTCCGCGATGGAAATGATGGCGGTGGACCCGGTGCGCCGGGTGGTGGCGCCCCGCTTCATCGCCGGCGTCATTGCCATGCCGCTGCTGGCCTCGATCTTCGCCGTGATGGCCATCGGCATCGCCGGTGGCCACGCCATCGGCGTGGAATTGCTGGGCGTGGACGCGGGCAGCTACTGGTCGCAGATCCGCAGCAGCGTGGGCATGGAAGATATCGTCGACGGCCTGGTCAAATCGCTGGTATTCGGCATCGTCGTGAGCTGGATCGCGGTGTACCAGGGCTTTCACGCCGATCCGACGTCCGAAGGCGTGGCGCGTGCCACCACCTCCACGGTCGTGCTGTCCTCGCTGTCGATCCTGGCGCTCGACTTCGTTCTCACCGCCTTCATGTTCAAGTGAAGTTCAGTCACCCCATCTAGGTTCCGCTCATGCAATCTCGCGCGCTCGAAATGTTGGTTGGCCTGTTTGTCTGCCTGGGCGTGGCGGCGGTATTCGTCATGACTTTCCGCGTCGCCAGTCTGGATACCGTGGGCGGCAGCGGGCAGACCTACAAGGTGGTGGCGTCGTTCGACAACATCGGCGGCCTCAAACCCGGCTCGGCGGTGACCATGGCCGGCGTCAAGATCGGCCGCGTACGCGACATCGCGATCAACGCGGACACCTTCGAGGCTGACGTCATGCTGGAGCTGTCCGACAGCTACGCGAACATCCCGGAAGATTCCAACGCCAAGATTCTCACCGCCGGGTTGCTCGGCGAGCAGTACATCGGCATCGAGGCCGGCGGCGCCGACGAATCGCTGCAGGACGGCAGCAAGCTCAAACTGACGCAGAGCGCGCTGGTGCTGGAGAACCTCATCGGTCAATTCCTGTCTTCTCAGGGCAATGACGACGGCAACGCGCAACTCGCGTCCGCCATTGGCAAGCTCGCCGACTCGCTCGGCACAAGTCATTCTTCCGCGGCCCCGGCCGCCAACGGAGACACTCCGTGAACTATCGCAAACTGCTGTCCCGCTTCATCGTTGCCCCTGTTCTCGCGCTCGGCCTGGGTGCCGCAGCGCAGGCCGCGCCGACGCAACCCGCCGACCAGGTCATCAAGACGGCAACCGAAGATTTTCAGGCCCTGATCCAGCAGAACCACGAGCAGTATCGCAAGGACCTGGAATCGTTCTACAAGGTGGTTGACGACAAGGTCGTGCCGCACTTCGATTCGCGCGCCATCGCGCAGCTGGTGCTGGGCCGTAACTGGCGCGGCGCCAGCGCCGAGCAGCGCGATCGTTTCGAAGCGGCGTTCAAGGATTCGCTGATCCGCACTTATGCACGCGCCATGCTGGACTACCACGACAGCATCAAGGCCGAGTGGGCACCGCTACGTGCCGCCGAAGGCGCTGACGATGTCACCGTGAATGCCAAGATCCTGCGTGAGAACGCACCCCCCATCGCGCTGGCGTTTTCGGTCCACGCCAAGGAAGACCAATGGAAAATTTACGACATCTCTGTCGAAGGGTTGTCGCTGATCACCAACTTCCGCAGCCAGATCAACGTCGAGGTCAAGGCTAAGGGTCTGGACGCGGTGATCAAAAAGCTGGAAGACGACACCTACTTCGAAAAGCCTGCCAGCTCGGGCACCGGCTGATGGCCCACGACCTTACCTTTGCGCACATGCGCCAGTGGCTGCCGCAGGCCGACGCCCTGGCCCAGCGCGAAACGTTCGACCTGGCGGACATCGATCGCCTCGATAGCGCCGGCGCCGCCTTCCTGCTGGAACTGACACGACGCGCCTCCCGTCACGGGCGCACCCTGAGGCTGATCAACGCACCCCCGCAGGTGCGTGGCCTGCTAGAGTCCCTGCAATTGGACGGTGTGCTCAAGCTGGAAGCCTGACCCGGGCTTCCGCGGGGTCGCCAAGATCGCCAACGAACGAATAACGGGGAGAGTCCGTGTCCACCGCGCTTGCCCGCCTGCTCGCCTGCTCCGCTGTCGCCTGCCTCGTCGGCTGCGCTCACCTGCCGCCGGACGAACCGTCCGATCCGCTGGAGCCGGTCAACCGCGGGATCTACAAGTTCAATCGCGGTGCAGACCGCTACGTGCTGCGGCCGGTGGCCAAGGGCTATCGCGACTACGTACCGGTGGAAATCCGCGGCGGTGTTTCCAATTTTCTCGACAATCTGTTTTATCCCACGGTCATCGTCAACGACCTGCTGCAGGGCAAGTTCGCGCAGGGTGGCAAGGACCTGGGGCGTTTCGTGCTCAACACCACGGTCGGGATCGTAGGCATCATGGATGTCGCCACCCCATTGGGTCTGCCCGCCAATAATGAAGATCTGGGCCAGACCTTCGGCCGCTGGGGCGCCGGCGAAGGCTGGTACCTGATGCTGCCCTTGCTGGGCCCGAGCAATTCGCGCGATCTGGTGGGAAGGGTCGGCGATGCCTTCACGTCGCCCACCGCCTACGTCGAAACCGAAGAAGCCATTGCGATCGGCGTGGTTGGCGCGGTGGATGCGCGCACGCAATTGCTGGACGCCGACAAGATCCTGGACGAGCAGTTCGATCCCTACATCTTCATCCGCACCGCCTATCTGCAGCGCCGCCAGAGCCTGGTGTTCGATGGCAATCCGCCGAAACACGAGTACGACTTCGGCGAAGACGAAGACGAAGACGAAGACGAAGACGAGTAACCCGGATCACCTGATAGGTGCCTAAAGCCAGGCTGATGCCCTGCTCGGCCTGCCAAGGCAGCTATTGCAGTAAGCCGTGAATTCCCAGCTGCGGCAATGGCGCCAGCGCGGATGCTGTCGATTTTGGATGCTTTTATGTCGTCATCCGTGCGCCGTTCCTTTTTCTCCCCCGATTTCTCGGAACCCAAAGACCCGGTCGCTCGATTCGCCGCGCGGTTGCGGTGAGCCGTGGCTTCTTCACATCGCCCACCCGGCTTCGCTGCGCGAAACCGGGCTACAAACACCGTTTGCTTACACCACCACGATGTCCAACTGCTCAACGAACACCCGCGCGTCATTGCCCATCACGCTGTAGATGTTGTAATCGCGAACGCCGTCGTCGAACGTGCCGCTGTTGCTGAATTCCGGCGAAAGATCCACCACATCGCCGCTTTCGCCGAAGATGAAAATGTCGTTGGTGGTATCCGACAGCGCCAGCACATCGCGCAGTGCCAGCGTGATCTGGTTGTTCCCGGTATCGGTTTCCAGATCGATCTGCTCGATGTTGGTGATCAGCAGATCGTTGAGCTGCGTGAAGTTGATGCTATCGCCACCCGTCACCCGCAAGGTGTCGAGCCCGTTGCCGCCATCCACCCTGAGCGTGTCGTCCTCGTCGTAGATCAGCACATCATCGCCCGCAGCGCCGATCAGCACGTCGTTGCCGCCCGCGCCGTTGAGGGTGTCGTTGTCCTGACCACCAATCAGCGTGTTGGCACTGGCGTTGCCCGTCAGACTGTCGTTGCCGGCACCGCCGTTGAGCCCGGTGTCGGCACTCCCCGCGACCAGGGTGTCATTGCCGCCGGTGCCCGAGCTGGCAGGCTTTTCGAAGTAGGTGTCGTCTTCCAGCTTTTTGATCACCGCGTCCAGACCCTTAGCCTTGACCTCGACGTTGATCTGGCTGCGGAAGTTGGTGATCAGCGACAACCCTTCGACAGAGATGTCGTAAATTTTCCATTGGTCTTCCTTGGCGTGGACCGAAAACGCCAGCGCGATGGGGGGTGCGTTCTCACGCAGGATCTTGGCATTCACGGTGACATCGTCAGCGCCTTCGGCGGCACGTAGCGGTGCCCACTCGGCCTTGATGCTGTCGTGGTAGTCCAGCATGGCGCGTGCATAAGTGCGGATCAGCGAATCCTTGAACGCCGCTTCGAAACGATCGCGCTGCTCGGCGCTGGCGCCGCGCCAGTTACGGCCCAGCACCAGCTGCGCGATGGCGCGCGAATCGAAGTGCGGCACGACCTTGTCGTCAACCACCTTGTAGAACGATTCCAGGTCCTTGCGATACTGCTCGTGGTTCTGCTGGATCAGGGCCTGAAAATCTTCGGTTGCCGTCTTGATGACCTGGTCGGCGGGTTGCGTCGGCGCGGCCTGCGCTGCGGCACCCAGGCCGAGCGCGAGAACAGGGGCAACGATGAAGCGGGACAGCAGTTTGCGATAGTTCACGGAGTGTCTCCGTTGGCGGCCGGGGCCGCGGAAGAATGACTTGTGCCGAGCGAGTCGGCGAGCTTGCCAATGGCGGACGCGAGTTGCGCGTTGCCGTCGTCATTGCCCTGAGAAGACAGGAATTGACCGATGAGGTTCTCCAGCACCAGCGCGCTCTGCGTCAGTTTGAGCTTGCTGCCGTCCTGCAGCGATTCGTCGGCGCCGCCGGCCTCGATGCCGATGTACTGCTCGCCGAGCAACCCGGCGGTGAGAATCTTGGCGTTGGAATCTTCCGGGATGTTCGCGTAGCTGTCGGACAGCTCCAGCATGACGTCAGCCTCGAAGGTGTCCGCGTTGATCGCGATGTCGCGTACGCGGCCGATCTTGACGCCGGCCATGGTCACCGCCGAGCCGGGTTTGAGGCCGCCGATGTTGTCGAACGACGCCACCACCTTGTAGGTCTGCCCGCTGCCGCCCACGGTATCCAGACTGGCGACGCGGAAAGTCATGACGAATACCGCCGCCACGCCCAGGCAGACAAACAGGCCAACCAACATTTCGAGCGCGCGAGATTGCATGAGCGGAACCTAGATGGGGTGACTGAACTTCACTTGAACATGAAGGCGGTGAGAACGAAGTCGAGCGCCAGGATCGACAGCGAGGACAGCACGACCGTGGAGGTGGTGGCACGCGCCACGCCTTCGGACGTCGGATCGGCGTGAAAGCCCTGGTACACCGCGATCCAGCTCACGACGATGCCGAATACCAGCGATTTGACCAGGCCGTCGACGATATCTTCCATGCCCACGCTGCTGCGGATCTGCGACCAGTAGCTGCCCGCGTCCACGCCCAGCAATTCCACGCCGATGGCGTGGCCACCGGCGATGCCGATGGCCATCACGGCGAAGATCGAGGCCAGCAGCGGCATGGCAATGACGCCGGCGATGAAGCGGGGCGCCACCACCCGGCGCACCGGGTCCACCGCCATCATTTCCATCGCGGAGAGCTGATCGGTGGCGCGCATCAGGCCCAGCTCGGCTGCCAGCGCGGAACCGGCACGGCCGGCGAACAGCAGGGCGGTGACCACCGGGCCGAGCTCGCGGATGATCACGAGCGCCACGAATACGCCCAGGGATTCTTCCGCGCCGAAGCGGATCAAGGTGCGATAACCCTGCAGCGCCAGCACCATGCCCACGAACGAACCGGACAGCACGATGATGATCATCGACAGCTGACCGACGTAGTAGAGCTGCTGCACCACCAGCCGCGGACGCAGTACCAGCGCCGGCAGGCCGGCGACGATCTGGAGCAGGAAAAACTGCGCGCGGCCGAGGCCGGACAGGAACGAATGGACGATGCTCCATGCACCGCTCATGGCGCGTCCGCTCCGCTGCCGAGCAGATCTGCTGCATAGCTCGGCGCCTTGTAGTGAAATGCGACCGGGCCGTCCGGCTCGCCCTGCAGGAACTGCTGCACCCAGGGATGATCGGAAGTGCGAATCTGTTCCGGCGTGCCCTGTGCCTGCACCTTGCCGTCGGCGATCAGATAGCCATAGTCGGCAATCGACAGCACTTCCTGCAGATCGTGCGACACCAGGATGGAAGTCAGCCCCAACGCATCGTTGAGGGTGCGGATCAGGCGCATCAGCACGCCCATGGAGATGGGGTCCTGGCCGGCGAAGGGTTCGTCGTACATCACCAGGTCCGGATCCAGCGCGATGGCGCGTGCCAGCGCCACCCGTCGCGCCATGCCGCCGGAAAGCTGCTGCGGATACAGGTCGCGCGCGCCGCGCAGACCCACCGCCTGCAATTTCATCAGTACCAGGTCGCGGATCATGGATTCCGGCAGCCGGGTCTGTTCGCGCAGCGGAAAAGCGACGTTCTCGAACACGTTGAGATCGGTCAGCAGCGCGCCGTTCTGAAACAGCATTCCCATGCGCTTGCGCAGTTCGTACAGCGGCCCCCGGCGCAGCTTGTGGACGTTGACGCCGTCGAACTCGACCGTGCCGGCGCCGGGCTTCCACTGCCCGCCGATCAGCCGCAGCAAAGTGGTCTTGCCGGTGCCGGAGGGCCCCATCACCGCGGTGAGCTTGCCGCGCGCGATGTCGATGTTCACGCCGTTGTAGATCACCCGCGCGCCGTAACCAAAGTGCACGTCGCGAACGCGGACCAGTACGCTGTCGTCGGACGCAGTCATGGCGAGCCCGCGCAGACGCGCGTTTCGATAGGGGCAATGGAATGCATCGTCTTATTCTACGTTCAAATGGCTGGCCGCCAAGAATGGCACCGTGGCATGGCCGGGCTGAACCTCACCGGTCTGTCCACACTGCGACAACAGGTCCACGCGGTGGCGCGCCGGTGACGGTTCCGCGGTGGTGTCCGCTGCTCTGGGTTCTGTTGTGCGCCTGCTTGTCGATCGCGCAAGCCGACGCGCAAGCCGAGGGCGAGGCGGTTTATGTCTATCCGCCAGGATGCTTCGACGACCATGAGCGCCCGCTGCGCCCGGACCCCGAAAATCCCGCTCGATCGGTGGATCGTGCCTGTCAGCCGCCGGATCCGGCGCTGCAGGACGTGCCCGAGGCCAGACACCGAGTGCCGCCCCTGCCGGTGCCGGTGCCGGAGCGGCTTGACACGTTCACGCGCTAAGGCGTCGATCCAGTTGCGCGTGGAGCGCCTGTCCCGCCGTCTCGACGTCGACCGATCCGCCCAGATCGCCGAGCTGGGTCATGCGCAGGCCGGCATAGCCGCAGGGATTGATGCGCTCGAACGGTTCCAGGTCCATGGCGACATTGAGCGCGATCCCGTGATAGCTGCATCCGCGGCTGATGCGCAGGCCGATGGAGGCGATCTTGCGCGTCTCGTCGCCGCGGCCGAAGTTGCGCCGGACGTACACGCCGGGGGCTTCGGCGCGCGCAAACGCCGATATGCCGTAGACCTGCAGCAGATCGATCAGGCTGGTTTCCAGCAGGCTCACCAAGTCGCGCAATCCCAAGCCGCGGCGGCGCAGATCCAGCAGCGGATAGGCCACCAGCTGACCCGGACCGTGGTAGGTCACCTGACCACCGCGAGAGGACGCGACCACGGGGATGTCGCCGGGACTCAGGACGTGCTCGGGCTTGCCGGCCTGGCCCTGGGTGAACACCGGCGGATGCTGCAGCAGCCACAGTTCATCGGTGGTGTCCGCCGTCCGCGCCTCGGTGAAGGCGCGCATGGCATCGGCCGTTTCGGCGTAGTCGCGCAGTCCCAGTTGACGGCAGATCAGTTGGCCAGCCACATGCGGACCTGGTCCGACAGGCGCTGTACCAGGCTGCCGGCGGGGATGTCCTTCAGTGCCAGCAGGGGTAGTTGTCGCAGCGGCTTGCCGTCCAGGCTGATGCTGACCGTGCCGATCGTCTGGTTGAGCGCCACCGGCGCCAGCACCGGCTCGTTGACCTTGGTTTCGAACTTCAACCGTTCGGTGGCGCCGCGTGGCAGCAGCAGGCTGAGCGGCTGCGCGCCGATGGCGAGCTGCGCTTCGGTGCCTTTCCAAACCCGCACACTGGCCAGCGGACTCTGCGGGCCGAACAGGGTGACGGTGTCGAAGAAGCGGAAGCCCCAGTTCATGAGTTCCAGGCTGGCCTGGGCGCGGTACTTCATGCTCTTGGTGCCCATGATCGCGGTGATCAAACGGCGCTCGTCGCGCTGGATCGACGACAGCAGGCAGTAACCGGCGGAGCTGGTGTGGCCGGTCTTGATGCCATCGGCACCGGGGTCCATGTCCAGCAGGATGTTGCGATTGCCCTGCTTGATGCCGTTGTAGGTGAAGTCGCGCTCGGAATAGCGTTTGTAGTCGTCGGGAAAATCGCGGATCAGGGCTCGACCGAGCAACGCGATGTCGTAGGCAGTGGTGTAGTGATCGGCATGGGGCATGCCCGGCGCATTGGTGAAGTGGGTGTTTTTCATGCCCAGGCGCTTGGCGTACTGGTTCATCAGTTCCGCAAAGGCCTCTTCGCTGCCGGCGACATGCTCAGCCATGGCCACACTGGCGTCGTTGCCGGACTGGATGACGATGCCGCGAATCAAATCCTCCAGCTTTACCTTGGAGCCCAGGTCCAGAAACATGCGCGACTCACTGGAATCCTTCCCCTGGCGCCAGGCTTTCTCGCTGATCAGCGCGGTGTCGTCCCACTTGAGGCGGCCCTTGGCGACCTCGTCGTAGACCACGTAGGCCAGCATGACCTTGGTGATGCTGGCCGGCTCCACCCGAAGATCGGGTTCGCGCGAGGCCAGCACTTCGCCGCTGGCAAAGTCCATGACGACGTAAGAGCGTGCCTCGACGGCCGGAGCATCGGGAATCTGCGCGGCATGGGCCTGGCCGCACAGCAGCATGGAGAGCAGCAGGACCAGCGGAAGGAAAGGCTTCATCGTTTGTACGGACTGGTGAGTGAGCGGGCGACGCGCGATTATCGCAGTGCAACAAGGCGCGGTGTACCCGTGGTGGTTCGTTGCGGACCTTGGCGGCGGCAAAGGTCGGTTTTCGATCGCGTGCAGCTCCTTGAACCCTGAAAAATTGGATGCCGATGGTTCAATGGTGTTGCGACCTCGTTGGAGCCAGGACGGGCTCGTGGTCACTGCGCGATGTTGATCGGATCGTAACCGGCGGTGCGCAGGCGGATACGTGCCTCGTCCATGCGCTGGCGTTCGTCGAAGGGGCCAAGCATCACGCGATGGATAGTGTCGCCATTGTCGAGCAGGCCGACGCGCACCACCACCCGGTCGATCCCCAACTGTTCGATCTCTTCGCGCATGGCCACGGCATTGACCGGATCGGTGAAGGCGCCGATCTGCAACAGGCGACCCGTGGTGCGAGCCGGCGTGGCGCGGGCGATGGCGGTTTCGTGGCCGCGCAATCGCGGCGGCGGCGGCAGCTCCTGGCCCGGTGTGATGGCCTCGACCTCGACCGTGGCGATCTTGCCGACGGTGTCCAGACGCGTCGCAGCGGCGAACGACAGATCGATGATGCGCGAGCCGTGGAACGGGCCGCGGTCGTTGACGCGCACCACCACCGACTTGCCGTTGCCCAGGTTGGTCACGCGCACGTACGTCGGCAGCGGCAGATGCTTGTGCGCGGCGGTGAGCTTGAACATGTCGTAGCGCTCGCCGTTGGACGTTCTGCGCCCATGGAATTTCTTGCCGTACCACGACGCCAGACCGGTTTCGCGAAAGCCCGTGGCCGAATTCAGCACGTTGTAGCGCTTGCCGAAGACCTCGTAGCTTTTGGGATTGCCGCCGGGGCTGAGCGGTTCGTGCACCGGCACCGGGTCCGGCAGCGCCGCCAGGTCGAGCGGAATCTCCCGCGGGTCGGGCGGACCGTCCTTTTCCGACCGCGGCGCCGGCGTGTTGAAACGTTCTTCTTCTTCTTCCTCCTCCGGGCTGCGCTCGGGTTTGATCACACTCGCCTGCGGCGGCGGGATGCGGACCTGCCGGGGGTTGGTCGGTTTCTGGACCGGCGTGGTGCAGGCGGCCAGGCCCAGCGCGGCGACGGCGACGAGGCCGTGCAGGAACGGATGCTTCATTCGCCAGCGGCGCCTCGTTCGGCGTCCAGCCGGGCCATCTCCCTGGCCAGCAGGCTGACCGTCATGGCGTAGTACACGCGCGGGTTGTAGCTCATCACCGAGTAGAAATTGTGCAGGCCGAGCCAGTACTCCTCGCCCTGGTCGAGCTGCAGCCGCACGATGCCGACGCGGGTTTCAGGCGGCAGATCCACCGCGCTTTCCAGCCCCAGTGCGGCCAGACTGCCGGCCCGATGCGTGCTGCGGCTGGTGTTGACCGCGACGTCCGCCGCCAGCGGCTGCAGCAACTTCGCCGGAACCATAAGCGGCTCGCCGCGATGCCAGCGACGGGCGGGATCGTAGTCGACCAGGTAGCGGGCAACGCTGCCGATGGCGTCGGCGGGTTGCCACAAATCCCGCTTGCCGTCGCCGTCGAAATCCACCGCCAGGCGGCGGTAGTTACTGGGCATGAACTGCGCCCAGCCCATGGCACCGGCGTAGGAGCCCTTGGGCTCGGTGGGGTCCATTCCGAAGTCGCGACAGAACGCAAAAAAAGCCACCAGCTCGCTGAAAAAGAACTTCGACCGGGTCGGGTGATCCATCCCCTGGGTGGCCAGGGCATCCAGCACCCGCGTGGTGCCGGTGAAGCTGCCGAAGTTGGTCTCCAGTCCCAGCACGCCGGCGATCACCGAGGGCGGCACGCCGTATTCGGACTCGGCCCGCATCAGCATCTCGCGATACTGCGCAATGAATTCGGCGCCGCGGGCGATGCGCGGCGCATCGACCCGCTTGGCCGCGTAAGTCGTCCAGGTTTCGGTGCGCTCGGCGGCGGTCTGCTCGGCCTGCACCAGCTGCGGCAGCTTCTCGGCCTCGCGCAGCGCGGCCTTGACGCCTTCCAGCTCCTTGTCGGTGAAGCGTTCCTCGGCGGCGAGTTGGTTCAGCAGCGCAGGCACTTTTACATGCGTGCTGTAGTCGGCAAAACAGGGGACGCTCGTCCATAGGAGAACGAGCCACAGGCAGGCACGATGCATTCGTGGCGGACGCAACTGGGGAATGATCCGGGAACCATAACCGTTGGCGCCGGGATCGCCAACCCGGGCTCGGTCTCAATCGGAAAACGACAGGCGACCACGAATGACACGGATTAACGTGGATCAAGGCATCCACCGGTCTGGGAGCGCCGCGACACCGATTCGGCGACCTGATCGGCCGCAAGTCCCTGACTGTCGATCCGTGAAATCCGTGGCGAATGCTTTTTTTGGCTCAGGATTCCAGCAACTTGCGGTGGGTGTGGATGGACATCAGGATGCCGAAGCCCGCAAGCAGACTGACCATGGAGGTGCCGCCGTAACTCATTAACGGCAGCGGCACCCCCACCACCGGCAGCAGACCCATCACCATCCCCATGTTGATGAACACGTAGACGAAGAAGGTCATCGACAGCGCGCCGGCCAGCAAGCGCTGAAAACTGTCCTGTGCCCGCGCGGCGATGTACAGGCCGCGCGCCACCACCGCCAGGTAGAGCAGCAGCAGCAGGCACACCCCTGCCAGCCCCAACTCTTCGGCAAACACCGCCAGGATGAAATCGGTATGCGAC